>NZ_JBHSFQ010000001.1:423423-445289 GCF_042653925.1 Nocardiopsis mangrovi | reverse complement strand
CCTTGTCGCCGAGGGCGCGGATCGCGTCCGGCGGCGGGCCGATCCAGGTGAGCCCGGCGTCGATCACCGCCTGGGCGAAGTCGGCGTTCTCGGCGAGGAACCCGTACCCGGGGTGCACGGCGTCGGCGCCGGACTCCGCGGCGACGGCCAGGATCTTGCCGATGTCGAGGTAGCTGTCGGCCGGCGTCCGGCCGCCGAGGGCGTAGGCCTCGTCGGCGACCTTCGCGTGGAGCGCGTCCAGGTCGGGTTCGGCGTAGATCGCCACGCTGCCCAGACCCGCGTCACGGCAGGCGCGTGCGATCCGGACCGCGATCTCGCCGCGGTTGGCGATGAGAACTTTGCGCACGGTCGAAATTCCTCCTGGTACTGCGGCAGGTCCCGCACCTGGTCATGAGGGGTCTGAAAAGGGGTGATGCAGAAGGGGGCGCGCCCTCCGGGCCGCCGCGCGGCTCACCCGGGGCGGAAGCTGCGGCGCCACGCGCCGCCGCCGCGCGGCAGCGGACCGCCGGACCGGCGCGGCCGGTCGCGCCAGGCGGAGCGCGGGACGGCCGCGGCGGCTTCGGCGTCGCGCGCCGCCTGAGCGGCCCGGGCGCGGGCGGTCAGCACGGCCACCAGCGCGGCGGACTCCTCGGGTGTGGGGTGCCCGCGCACCAGGCGCAGGAACGGGGCGGGGCTCCGCCGTTCACCGGACGCGTCGGACATCGGTTCCTCTCCTTCGCTCGCCGCCGGGCACCCGGCGCCGGTCGTGGGACGCGGTCACAGTGGAATGTTCCCGTGCTTCTTGGGAGGAAGCCGCCGCCGCTTGTCGCGGAGCGACCGCAGCGCCTTGGCGACCGCGACCCGGGTCTCCGACGGCAGGATCACGCCGTCGACATAGCCCCGTTCGGCCGCGAGGTAGGGGTTGAGGAGCGTGTCCTCGTACTCCTGGATCAGCCGGGCGCGCTCGTCCTCGACGTCGTCGGCCGCGGCCAGCGTGCGCCGGTGCAGGATGTTGACCGCGCCCTGGGCGCCCATGACCGCGATCTGCGCGGTCGGCCAGGCGAGGTTGATGTCGGCGCCGAGGTGCTTGGACCCCATGACGTCGTAGGCGCCGCCGAACGCCTTGCGGGTGATGACGGTGATCAGCGGGACCGTGGCCTC
Organism: Nocardiopsis mangrovi; assembly: GCF_042653925.1. Lineage (NCBI taxonomy): Bacteria > Bacillati > Actinomycetota > Actinomycetes > Streptosporangiales > Nocardiopsidaceae > Nocardiopsis > Nocardiopsis mangrovi. Next base: position 444,149 of record NZ_JBHSFQ010000001.1, on the reverse strand, counting down.
GGAGTAGGCGTAGATCAGCTTGGCGCCGCGGCGGATGATGCCGTTCCACTCCTGGTCGGTGCCCGGGAGGAAGCCGGGGACGTCCACGAAGGTCAGAACGGGGATGTTGAAGGCGTCGCAGGTGCGCACGAACCTGGCGGCCTTTTCGGAGGCGTCGATGTCCAGGCACCCGGCGAAGCTCATCGGCTGGTTGGCGACCACGCCCACGGGGCGGCCCTCGACGCGGCCGTAGCCGACGATCATGTTGGTCGCGAACCGGGCCTGGACCTCCAGGAACTCCCCGTCGTCCAGCACGTGCCCGATGACGTCGTGCATGTCGTAGGGCTGGTTGGCGGAGTCCGGGATGAAGGCGTCGAGTTCGAGGTCGGCGTCGGTCACCTCGTGGCCGGGCTCGGCGGCCTCGGCCGGCGGGTCCTCCATGTTGTTGGAAGGCAGGTAGGACAGCAGTTCGCGCACGTAGTCGAGCGCGTCCTGCTCGTCGGCGCCCATGTAGTGGGCCACGCCCGAGGTGGCGTTGTGGGTGCGCGCCCCGCCCAGCTCCTCCATGGAGACGTCCTCGCCGGTGACGGTCTTGATGACGTCGGGGCCGGTGATGAACATCTGCGAGGTCTGGTCGACCATGACGATGAAGTCGGTGAGCGCGGGCGAGTAGACGTGCCCGCCCGCCGCCGCCCCCATGATCAGCGAGATCTGCGGGATCACGCCGGAGGCGTGCACGTTGCGCCGGAAGATCTCGCCGTAGAGCCCCAGGGCGGCCACGCCCTCCTGGATCCGCGCGCCGCCGCCCTCGTTGATGCCCACGACGGGGCAGCCGGTGTCGAGCGCGTGGTCGAGGACCTTGACGATCTTCTCGCCGTAGACCTCGCCGAGGGAGCCGCCGAAGACGGTGACGTCCTGGCTGAAGACCGCGACCGGCCGGCCGTCGACCGTGCCGTGGCCGGTGACGACGCCGTCGCCGTAGGGCCGGTTGGCGTCCAGGCCGAAACTCGACGAGCGGTGCCGGGCCAGAGCGTTGAACTCGACGAACGACCCGGGGTCGAGGAGGGCGTCGATGCGCTCCCGGGCGGTCATCTTGCCCTTGGCGTGCTGTTTCTCGATCGCCCGCTGGGACCCGGCGTGGACCGCCTCGTAGCGGCGCCGCTGGAGGTCGGCGAGTTTGCCCGCGGTCGTGTGGATGTCGATCTCCGCTGCTGGAAGCGGTTCAGGGGCTTCTGTCGCCATACCGCCTCACGATAGTCGCGCCGGTCGTCCCGCACGGCGGGCGACCCCGCCTTCTCCGGATTAAGGGGGCGCGCACCCGCTCGGGACCGGCCCGCCCGCACTCCGGTAGGGGGCATGGCGGGGTGCTCCCCGGACCGGTGGCCAGGTCTCTGTGCCACCGTTCCGACACCCCTTGGGACGCCCCCGTTGCCCAGAGGTTCATACCAATCTCGGTAGGCTCGGGCCCATGACAGCGGTTAGCGCGGAACGCGACAGTGCCCGCCAGGAGGTCCCCGACCGGTTGCGCGGCGACGTGCGGCTCCTCGGGGAGATGCTCGGCACCGTCCTGGCCGAGAGCGGCGGCGAGGACCTGCTCGCCGACGTCGAGCGGCTGCGGCGGGCCGTCATCGGCGCGCGGGACGGTTCGGTCTCCGGCGATGAGATCACCGGTCTCGTCGCCTCGTGGCCCCTCGAACGGGCCAAGCAGGTGGCGCGGGCGTTCACCGTGTACTTCCACCTGGCCAACCTGGCCGAGGAGCACCAGCGCATGCGGGCCCTGCGCGAGCGCGACGACGCCGCCCACCCGCCGCGCGAGTCGCTGGCCGCGGCCGTGCGCCACATCCGCGAGACCGGCGGCGAGGACCGGCTGCGCGAGTTCGTCGACGGCATGGAGTTCCACCCCGTCCTCACCGCGCACCCGACCGAGGCGCGGCGCCGCGCGGTGTCGACCTCCATCCTGCGCATCAGCGGGCACCTGGAGCGCTACCGCGAGGCCCACCCCGGCAGCTCGGTCGAGGCCGAGGCCCGGCGCCGCCTCCTGGAGGAGATCGACCTCCTCTGGCGCACCTCGCAGCTGCGCTACACCCGGCTCGACCCGCTCGACGAGGTCCGCACCGCGCTGGCGGCCTTCGACGAGACCATCTTCCGGGTCGTCCCGGAGATCTACCGGTCCCTGGACGCCGCCATCGACCCCGAGGGCACCGGCCGCGAGCCGGCCCGCGCGCCCGCGTTCGTCCGCTACGGCAGCTGGATCGGCGGCGACCGCGACGGCAACCCGTTCGTCACCCACGAGGTCACCCGCGAGGCGATCTCCATCCAGTCCGAGCACGTGCTGCACGCCCTGGAGAACGCGTGCGGCCGCATCGGGCGCACCCTGACCGCCTACGCCAACCTCACCCCGGCCAGCGGGGAGCTCGCCGCCACCCTCGCCGCCAACGAGGCCGGCTACCCGCGGGTGATGGCCCGGATCGCCAAGCGCTCGCCGAACGAGCCGCACCGCCAGCTCCTGCTGTTCGCCGCCGAACGGCTGCGCGCCACCCGCGACCGCGACGCCGACCTCGCCTACCCCGGCCCCGACGCCTTCCTCGCCGACCTCCGCGTGGTGCAGCGCTCCCTGGCCGAGGCCGGAGCGGGCCGCCAGGCCAACGGGGAGCTCCAGCACCTCGTCTGGCAGGCCGAGACGTTCGGCTTCCACCTGGCCGAACTGGAGATCCGCCAGCACAGCGAGGTGCACGCCGAAGCGCTGCGCGAGTTGCGCGCCGGCGAGGAGCCCTCGGAGCGGACCCGGGAGGTCCTGGCCACGCTGCGCGTGGTCGCCTGGATCCAGGAGCGGTTCGGGGTCGACGCCTGCCGCCGCTACATCGTCAGCTTCACCCGCTCCGCTGAGGACATCGCCGCGGTCCACGAGCTGGCCGGCCACGCGCTGCCCGCGGGCAAGGCTCCCGTGCTCGACGTCATCCCGCTGTTCGAGACCGGCGCCGACCTCGAAGCCTCGCCCACCGTCCTCGACGGCATGCTGGAGCTGCCCGGGGTGCGCGCGCGCCTGGAGCGGTCGGGCGGGCGCCTGGAGGTCATGCTCGGCTACAGCGACTCCGCCAAGGACGTCGGGCCCGTGAGCGCCACCCTGCGGCTCTACGACGCGCAGGCGCAGCTCGCGGAGTGGGCCGAGCGCAACGGTGTCACCCTCACCCTCTTCCACGGCCGCGGCGGCTCGCTGGGCCGCGGCGGCGGGCCCGCCAGCCGCGCGCTGCTCGCCCAGGCCCCCGGGTCGGTGGCGGGCCGGTTCAAGGTGACCGAGCAGGGCGAGGTCATCTTCGCCCGCTACGGCCAGCGCGCCATCGCCCACCGCCACATCGAGCAGGTCGGCCACGCGGTGCTCATGGCCTCCACCCGGGACGTCCAGGACCGCGCCCGCGCGGCGTCGACGGCCCACCGCGCCCTGGCCGACGGTGTCGCCGAGGCCGCGCACACGGCCTACCGCTCCCTCATCGACACCGAGGGCTTCGCCGAGTGGTTCTCCCGGGTCAGCCCCCTGGAGGAGCTGGGCGACCTGCGCCTGGGCTCGCGCCCCTCGCGGCGCGGCGCGGCCAAGGGCCTGTCCGACCTGCGCGCCATCCCGTGGGTGTTCGCCTGGACCCAGACCCGGGTGAACCTGCCGGGCTGGTTCGGGCTGGGCACGGGCCTGGCCGCCGTCGACGACATCGGGGCGCTCCAGTCCGCCTATGAGGAGTGGCCGCTGTTCTCCTCCCTGCTGGACAACGCCGAGATGAGCCTGGCCAAGGCCGACCGGTCCATCGCGGAGCGCTACCTGGCCCTGGGCGGCCGGCCCGAGCTGACGGAGCTGGTGCTCGCCGAATACGACCTCACCCGCGACCTCGTCCTCAAGGTCACCGGCCACCGCCGCCTGCTGGAGAACCGGCGGGTGCTCTCCCGGGCGGTCGACCTGCGCAACCCCTATGTCGACGCGCTGTCGCACCTCCAGCTGCGTGCGCTGGAGGCGCTGCGCGGGCCGGAAGCCGAGGAGCTGTCGGAGGACGACCAGCGCCACCTGGAGCGGCTGCTGCTCCTGTCGGTCAACGGCGTGGCCGCCGGGTTGCAGAACACGGGCTGACGCGCGCGCACGGTTGAATGGTGCCCATGGCGTCCGACCCGTCCTCCTCCGCCGCGTCCCCCTACACCGACCTTGACCGGCCCCCGCTGCGCGCGGGAGCGCTGGAGCGGGCCCTCGTGCGCCCCGGGGGGCTCTGGAGCGCGATCGAGGTCGTTCCCGCGCTCCCGTCGACCAACAGCGAGCTCATCGGGCGCGCGCGCGCGGGCGCGCCCGGCGGCACGGTCCTGGTCACCGACCACCAGACCGCCGGCCGCGGGCGGCTGGACCGCTCCTTCCACACCCCGCCGCGCGCGGCGCTGACCTTCTCGGTGCTGCTGCGCCCGGAGGTCCCCGTCGACCGCCTGGGCTGGCTGCCGCTGCTCATGGGGGTCGCCGCGGTGTCGGCGGTCGAGCGGATCGCGGAGGTCCCCGCCGGCCTGAAATGGCCCAACGACGTGCTCACGCGCACGGGTGACGGCCGTCCCGACCGCAAGCTCGCCGGGATCCTGTCGGAGGCGGCCTTCACCGGCGAGCGCCCGGGCGTGGTCGTCGGAATGGGCCTCAACGTCGCGCAGACCCGCGCCGAACTGCCCGTGGAGACCGCGACCTCCCTGGCCGTCGAAGAGGCGGCCTGCACCGACCGCGATCCCCTGCTGCGCGCGGTCCTGCGGGGGCTCGCCGAGCGGTTCGACGCCTGGCAGCGCAACGGCGGCGACGCCGAGGCCAGCGGGCTGGCCGGCGAGTACCGCGGCCGGTGCGCCACGATCGGCCGCCGGGTGCGCGCGCACCTGCCGGGCGGCCGCGTCCTGGAGGGCGAGGCGACCGGGGTCGACTCCGGCGGCCGCCTGACGGTCCGCGGCGCCGAGGGCGAGGAGCCGCTGAGCGCCGGGGACGTCGTGCACCTGCGCCGCGCCGACGGCGGCTACTGAGGCCGGCCGGCGGGCCCGCCGGCCCTGAAGCGGGACCACGCGTCCGGTCCGTGCCCCCGGGCCGTGTCCGCGCGCGGCCAATGGAAACTCCGACGCGGACAAATATTACTTTGGGTATCCAACGGAATTCGCAGCGTTATTCGCCTTCTTTCCGGGTCAGATGACGCGATGGCACCCACGGAGTTCCGGGCCTGGAGGGTCGGGACGCGGGCCGAGGGGGCTGCGGCCGGGCAGGGAGCCGGGCCACCTGGAAGGGGAATTCACAGATGAAGCGCACCTCAATTCGCCGACTCGCATTCGTCTCGATCGCGGCCCCGGCGCTGGTCATCGGGGGACCCGCGCTCGCCATGGCGGACAGCATCTTCGTGAGCGAGACCGAAGCGGCCGGCCCGCACGGCGCGGCCTCGCACCAGGTCATCGCCAAGGCGATCGAAGAGGGTCACCACCGCGAGGACAAGAACGGCAAGGGCGAGGAGCACGGCAAGGAGGACCACGGCAAGAAGGGCGGCGTGTTCTTCCACGAGCAGTCCGACGCCGCCGGCAAGCACGGTGCCGTCTCCAGCAGCACCACCAGCAAAGCCAACTGACCGAACGTGCGTCATCACGGGTGCCACCGGGTGGCCCACGCGCGTCGCATCCCGTGAAGGCGAGGGCGGCCGTCCACCGGGCGGCCGCCCTTTCCCGGTCCGCGGGTGGGTCCGGACCCGGAGCCCGGACGACCGGGGCGGACCCCGGCCCGCCGCCCGTGGCGGGCGGCAGTCCGCCGACGACCACCGATCCGCCGGTCCGCCGGCAGAGAGTGCAGGACGCTATGACCAACACGGTTCGCCGCCTGGCCTTCATCGCCGCGGCGGTGCCCGCCCTGGCCCTGGGGGCGCCCGTCGCCGCCATGGCCGACGCGAAGTTCGTCGACCAGAGGACCGCCGCGAACGCGCACGGCGCGTCCCTGACCGTCGTCCGCAGTGTCGCCGGCGAGGACGGCCGGGTCTCCTTCGAGACCGTCACCTACAAGGTCGGCCCGCACGGCGCCGTGATCACCGGCACGGCCAGCAGCGCGCGGTGAGCCCGAGGCGGCCGCCGTACCTCCGGCGCGCCGCCTGCGGCCGCAGGCGGCGCGCCGGACGGGCGCGGGGCGCCGCTCCCGCCGCACCGGCGCGATGCCGGATCCAGCACATTCGATGAAGCGTTCCCCCCGAGGCCGCGGCCAGGGGGTTCCAGCCAAGGAGCGTCGATGATCCGCATGATCTTCACGACGGCGGCGGCAGCCGGGGCCTGCGCCGCCGCGGCCGTGTCCACCGCCCTGCCCGCCGTCGCGGCCGAGGCGCCGCCCCCCTGGCCCTTCGGCTCGGGACAGCAGGAGCAGGAGGGCGCGGCCGGGAAGCCGGAGGGCGGGGGCGGGCCCGATGACACCGCCCAGGGCGGCACGTCCGGGGACGAGGCCGGCGCGGACCAGGACGGCGCGGCGGAGACGCCGGATCCCGGCGGCACGGCGGAGGGCGGCGACGCGGCGGAGGGCGGGGACGCGGAGGCGGCGGGCGACCCGAAGGAGCACGAGTTCGTCGTCTGGATCCCCGGCCGTCCCGACCTGGAGTGCAGGTTGCGGGAAGCGGGGCTGGCGAAGCTGAAGCCGATGATGGAGTCGGACGGCGAGTTCACCGGCGCGGAACTGTCGGACGAGCTCGACCGCCCCGATCTGCTCTGCCGCCCCAAGGGCGACGCCCAGCCCGCCCCGGCGGACGAGGCGCCCGAGGAGGGCGAGGAGGCCAACGGCGCGGAAGGGTCCCCCGGCGGATCCGCGCCCGGACAGGAGCCCGCCACCCCCGAGGACGACGCGCAGGCCGACCCGGCAGGGGAAGCGGCGCCGGTCACCACCCTGCCCGCGGACTGATAGCGCGCCCGTCGTCCCGGCGGCGGTCCCGCTCGCCCACGAGCCCGGCCGGTACCCGGTCCGCGGCGATCGCCCCCGGTGCCCCCGGTGCCTGCGGTGCCAGTTCGCCCTCGTACCGTCGTGTTGTGGGGCGTTCCGGGGCACGCCGTCCGGCGGGCGGGTGTCCGTTCGTTTACGCGGGGGGTGTGACGGGGGTCTCCTGTGCGAGGATCGGCTCATGGCCCGGCGGGGATCGCCGCGGTCGCGGCGCTCCGCGCGGCGCGACCGGCCGGGGCGCCGCGTGCGCCGCGCCACCACGGGCCGTAGCGGGAGGTGTCCGGTGTCGTGGCAGGCCGTGGCCCTTGGATCGGGCGTTTCTTGACGCGCACACCCTCCACGTATTAAACCGACAGTGACACGCAGGTGACCGTGCCACCCACACCTGGACGGTGCCGTGCCTCCCCGCCGCCGCACCGGCCTCGAACACGAGAGAACGTATGTCGTCGCGTCCCGACCCCAAGGAGATCGAAGCCGTCCTGCTCGGAGGCGAAGCGCGCTATTCCCGCAACGAGGCGGTGCGGCTGGCGGGGGCGTCTCCCGAGTTCTCCGACCGGATCTGGCGCGCCCTCGGCTTCGCCACCCGCGAGGACGGCCCGGCTTTCACCGACGGCGACGTCGAAGCGCTGCGCATCACAACGGAGCTGCTGAAGAACGGCGTCGTCGACGAAGAGGCGGCGATCCGGCTCGCCCGCGCCATGGGGCAGACCATGGCCCGGCTGGCCGAATGGCAGACCAGCATCCTGTCGACCCTCTCCTACGCCCCCGAGGGGGCCGACGAGTCCGGTGCCGGCCCGTTCGCCGGCCTGGCCCAAGACCTGCTGCCCGACGTCGAGCGCCTGCTGGTGCACATCTGGCGGCGCCAGCTCGCCGCCTCGGCCGCGCGCCGGCTGGCCTTCATGGAGAGCAGCGAGGACGCCGCCCCCACCTACTTCCCGCTGGCCGTCGGCTTCGCCGACCTGGTGTCCTTCACGACGCTCAGCCGCGAGCTCGACGAGATCGAGCTCGCCGAGGTCGTCGAGGGCTTCGAGTCCACCGCCACCGACATCGTCGCCTCCGGCGGCGGCCGGGTCGTCAAGACCCTGGGCGACGAGATCCTCTACGTCGCCAACACCGCCCGCCAGGCCGCGGAGATCGCCCTCCAACTGGCCGACGGCGTCAAGACCCACATCGAGGTCCCCGACGTCCGGGTGGGGCTGGCCTACGGCCCCGTCCTCGCGCTGCTGGGCGACGTCTTCGGGACCACCGTCAACCGGTCCAGCCGCCTGACCTCCTTCGCCAGGCCGGGGACCATCCTCATCGACGACGCGGTGGCCGAGCAGCTGCGCGACGAAGCATCGCTCCAGGTCGTCGCGGTCCGCCCCCGGCACGCCCACGGGCTGGGCCAGATCCAGCCCTACGCGCTGCGCCGCAGTTTCGAACCCGCCGGCCCCCAGACCTGACCCCCGCCACCGCCCCGGACCGGCCCCGCGGCCGTCGCCGGGGTGCCGGGCCCCGCCGCACCGGGACCGGACCGCGCACGCGGCCGTCCACAGAAGGGGAGAACTCCTTCCGCGCGGCACCGGGATCCGGCATGTTGGGAACCACGACCATCGTGACCCGTCAAAAGGAGCCGCAATGGCGCATGAAGTCCAGGCCGTCGTCTCACGCAGGAAGGGCGACCCCGTCGGGGTCGAGACCATCATCGTCCCCGACCCAGGGCCCGGCGAGGCGCTCGTCGCCGTGCGGGCGTGCGGTGTCTGCCACACCGACCTGCACTACAAGCAGGGCGGCATCAACGACGACTTCCCCTTCCTCCTCGGGCACGAGGCCGCGGGGGTGGTCGAGGCCGTCGGCGACGGCGTCACGGGCGTGGAGCCGGGCGACTTCGTGATCCTCAACTGGCGGGCCGTGTGCGGCCAGTGCAGGGCGTGCCTGCGCGGGCGCCCCCAGTACTGCTTCGACACCGCCAACGCCACCCAGCCCATGACCCTGGCCGACGGCACACCGCTGAGCCCGGCTCTGGGCATCGGCGCCTTCGCCGAGAAGACCCTCGTCGCCGCCGGCCAGTGCACCAAGGTCGACCCCGCCGCGGGCGCCGAGGTCGCGGGCCTGCTGGGCTGCGGGGTCATGGCCGGGCTGGGGGCGGCGATCAACACCGGCGGGGTCTCCCGCGGCGACTCCGTGGCGGTGATCGGCTGCGGCGGCGTGGGCGACGCCGCGATCGCCGGCGCCCGGCTGGCCGGCGCCTCGACCATCGTCGCCGTCGACGTCGACGACCGCAAGCTCCAGTGGGCGCGCGACTTCGGCGCCACGCACACCGTCAACTCCCGCGAGCGCTCCCCGGTCGAAGCGGTCCGCGACCTCACCGGCGGCAACGGGGCCGACGTCGTCATCGACGCCGTGGGCCGCCCCGAGACCTACCGCCAGGCGTTCTACGCGCGCGACCTCGCCGGGACCGTGGTCCTGGTGGGCGTGCCCACCCCCGAGATGACCATCGACCTGCCCCTGGCCGACATGTTCGGCCGCGGCGGCGCGCTGAAGTCGTCGTGGTACGGCGACTGCCTGCCCTCCCGCGACTTCCCCATGCTGATCGACCTGTACCTGCAAGGGCGGCTCGACCTGGACCGCTTCGTGTCCGAACGGATCGCCCTGACCGACGTCGAGGAGGCGTTCGACAAGATGCACCGCGGTGACGTGCTCCGTTCGGTGGTGGTCCTCTAGATGCCCCCGACCCCCATCGACAAGGTCGTCACGTCGGGGAGCTTCCGCCTCGACGGCGGCGAGTGGGACGTCGACAACAACGTGTGGATCGTCGGCGACGAACGCACCGCCATCGTGATCGACGCCGCCCACGACCACGAGGAGATCGCCCGCTCCCTGGGCGACCGCGAGTTGATGGCGATCGTGTGCACCCACGCGCACAACGACCACATCAACGCGGCGGCGGCCCTGGCCGACCTCTCCGACGCCCCGGTCCCGATCCTGCTGCACCCCGACGACGCCGAGCTGTGGGGCATGGTCTACCCCGACCGCGAGCCCGACGCCCCCCTGCTCGACGGCGAACGGCTCCAGGCCGGCGGCGTGGAACTGGAGGTCCTGCACACCCCCGGGCACGCCCCGGGGGCCGTCTGCCTCTACGCACCCGAACTGGGGGTGCTGTTCTCCGGCGACACCCTCTTCCAGGGCGGCCCGGGGGCCACGGGGCGGTCGTTCTCCGACTTCCCGACCATCATCTCCTCGATCCGCGACCGCCTGCTGACCCTGCCCGCCGACACCGTCGTGCACACCGGGCACGGCGACTCCACGACCATCGGCGCCGAGCTGCCCCATCTCCAGGAGTGGATCGACCGCGGGCACTGATCCCGCGGGCCCGCGCGTGCGCGGTCCCGGTCACGGTCAGAACGGGCCGGCGCCCTTCGACAGGCCGCCGGCCCGCGGGGGCAGGAACAGGGCGAACGTCGCGGGGCGCACCCGCACCAGCTCCACCCTGGCGCCCTCCGACTCCGCGATGTGCCGCGCCAGCGCCAGCCCCAGACCGGTGCCGTCGTTGCCGCTGACCTCCCGTTCGAAGATGCGCCCCGAGATCTCCTCGGGGACCCCCGGGCCCTCGTCGCTGACCTCGATGCGCACGGAGGTCCCGCCGTCGATCCGGCGCACGGTCACGGTGCCCTCGCCGTGCTTGTAGGCGTTCTCGACCAGCGTGGCCAGGATCTGCGCCAGGTCGTTGGGCACGGTCATCGCCGTGAGGCCCTTCTCGCCGGTCAGCTTCAGCTGGCGGTCGGCCTTGCGGAACATGGGCGCCCACTCGGCCACGAACTGCTTGAGCACGTCGTCGATCGCCACCGGCTCGACCTCGGCGTTCTGGCTCTGGCGGGCGCGGCCCAGCAGGCTCTCCACGGTCTCGACCAGGCGCTCGGCCTGCGTGAGGGCGGCCTCGCCCTCCTCGCGCACCACATCGGGGTTGTCGGCCTCGGCGATGATCTCCTCCAGCCGCATCGACAGCGCGGTCAGCGGGGTGCGGAGCTGGTGCGAGGCGTCGGTCGCGAAGTGCCGCTCGGTGGCGATGAGCCCGGCGATGCGCTCGGCGCTGCGGTCGAGGACCTCCGCCACCCGGTCGGCCTCGGGGATCCCGTAGCGGTGTCCCCATGGGCTCGTGACCCCGGATCCGAGCCGCTCGGCCGTCGCCGCGAGGTCGACCAGGGGAAGGGTGAGCCGGCGCGCCTGGAGCATGGCCAGGCCCACGGCCACGCCGATGGCCAGGAGCGAGAGGGAGGCGATACCGAGCCAGGCGTTGAGGACGCTCTCCTGGACGCGCTTGGTGTCACGCCAGACCTCGACCCGGACCCCGCCGCCCGATGTGGCGGACGCGTGCAGGGTGGAGGTCGTGTTCTGCCGGTGCGGGTCGAACTTCCAGCCGCCCGCGTTGATGCGCTGGTTCGAGTCCGGCAGGGTGATCTCGATGTGCCGCGACGGGTAGGCGGAGGCGAGCTGGGCCCGGTCGATCTGGCCGCCGCCGCGCACCTGGACGTCGGCCTCCGCGGCGATGATCCCGGCCTCCTGCTGCAATTGGCGCACGTTCTCTTCGTAGAGCGACGTGTAGGTGAGCGCGCCCAGCGGCAGCCCGAGGAGCATCACCGCGATGACGGTGACCACCAGGGTGGAGAACAGCATCCGCCGGCGCATGACACTCCTTGTCGCCGCGGGTCCCGGCCGGGCGGGTGCCCGCTACGGCGCGCAGGCCGCGCTAGTCGCGTTCGAACCGGAAGCCGACACCGCGCACCGTCGTGATGTACGACGGCTGGTTGGCGTCGTCCCCCAGCTTGCGGCGCAGCCATGAGATGTGCATGTCGAGCGTCTTGGTCGACCCCCACCAGTTGGTGTCCCAGACCTCGCGCATGATCTGCTCGCGGGTGACGACCTTGCCGGCGTCGCGCACCAGGACCCGCAGGAGGTCGAACTCCTTGGTGGTGAGCTGGAGTTCTCGGTCGCCCAGCCAGGCGCGGCGGGAGTCGTTGTCGATGCGCACCCCGTGCACGACGGGCACTTCGGCGCCGCCCCGGCGCAGTAAGGCGCGGACCCGGGCGAGGAGTTCGGCGAGCCGGAACGGCTTGGTGACGTAATCGTCGGCGCCCGCGTCGAGCCCCACAACGGTGTCGACCTCGTCGGCGCGCGCGGTGAGGATCAGGATCGGCGTTCCGTGGCCTTCGGCGCGCAGCCGTCGGGCCACTTCGAGTCCGTCCATTTCGGGCAATCCGAGATCGAGGACCATGAGGTCGATATCCCCGGCGCGGGCGCGATCGAGGGTCTCAGTGCCGTTGACGGTCACATCGACCGTATACCCTTCGCGGCGCAGTGCGCGGGCAAGCGGCTCGGAGATCGAAGTATCGTCTTCGGCCAGCAAAACGCAGGTCATGTACCCGATCGTAAGTCGAGTCGGGGGCATTTCCCTATTATGCGCGCCGTATGGACCCTGGTTGACCGAAAATACGCATGCCCCATTGCGGACAAAAATCTCCAACCGTTCTTGCGTGACCCGGATCTGCCTTTCCTTGACCGTAACTTGGCCGAAAGGGCGGGGGCGGCGCGGCCGTCCCGGCGCCGCCCGGATCGCCCGCAGAGCGGTCAGCCGGAGGCGGGCGGGGACGCCTCTTCGCGGGCCGGGGGGAACACCCACGTCCGGTAGGACCAGAAGCGGAACAGCGTGCCGAGCCCCACCCCGATCACGTTGCCCGAGATGTTGCGCGAGAGCGGGTCGTCCAGGCCGAGCCCGTGGACGGCCACCCCCACGCAGGCGAGCTGGATGCCCAGTCCGATACCGTTCATCAGGAAGAAGAGCGCGTATTCCCGCCCGAGGCCGGTCCGCGCGCGGTGGCGGAACGTCCAGTAGCGGTTGCCGAGGAACGCCACGCACGTCGCCACCAGCACGCCGACGGTCTGGCCCGCCAGCGCGGACGCCCCCGCCAGCCACAGCAGGTTGGTCGTGGCGAGCTGCACGACATAGGCGATGCCCCCCACCGTCCCGAACCTCGCGACCTCGTGGATGAGATGGGAGAAGCGCCGGTAGAGAGCCGTCAGCGGTCGCACGAGGGGTTTCCGATCCTTTGCCCAGGTGGTCACTACAATTCCGGGGGATGCCACGGCGGGCCCGCGGCGGTCACGGCCGCCCCCCGTTTCGCGAGTCAACGAATGAGGCACTGTGAGCGAGCGTAATCGCCCCGTCCCCCGCGTCGGTATGGTCGGGGGCGGGCAACTGGCCCGGATGACCCACCAGGCCGGGATCTCCCTGGGCGTGGACTTCCGCGTCCTGGCGGCGTCGGCAGACGACAGCGCGTCCCTGGTCGCCGGCGCCGTGACCCTGGGCGATGAGCGCGGGGCGCCCGACCTGCTGGCCTTCGCCAAGTCCTGCGACGTCCTCACCTTCGACCACGAGCACGTGCCCGAGCCCGTGCTCCGTGAGCTGGAGGAGGCCGGCGCCGTCCTGCGGCCCGGCCGCGACGCGCTGCGCCACGCCCAGGACAAGCTGCGGATGCGCACGCGCGCCGAGGAACTGGGCGCCCCCTGCCCGCGCTGGCGGGCCGTCACGGCCGCCTCGCACGTCGAGGCGTTCGCCGACCCCGCGCGGGGCGGGACCGGCTGGCCCGTCGTGCTCAAGGCGACGCGCGGCGGCTACGACGGCAAGGGCGTGTGGATCGTGCGCGATCCCGGCGAGGCCGCGGAGGTGGTCGCCCGCGCGGCCGCCGCCGAGGTCCCGCTGCTCGCCGAGGAGCTGGTCGCCTTCGAGCGCGAGCTCGCCGTGCAGGTCGCGCGCTCGCCCTACGGCCAGATCGCGGTCTACCCGGTCGTCGAGACCGTGCAGCGCGACGGTATCTGCCACGAGGTCATCGCGCCCGCTCCGGGGCTCGACGAGGACAAGGCCGTGCGCGCCCAGGAATTCGCGATCGAGCTGGCGCACGCCCTCGGCGTGGTCGGCGTGCTCGCGGTGGAGCTGTTCGAGACCGCCGACGGCGTCGTCGTCAACGAGCTGGCCATGCGCCCGCACAACTCCGGCCACTGGACCATGGACGGCGCGGTCACCTCACAGTTCGAGCAGCACCTGCGCGCGGTGCTCGACCTCCCGCTGGGCGCGCCGCGCGCCACCGCGCCCTTCACGGTGATGGCCAACGTCCTCGGCGGCGCCGACCCCGGCGTGTACGGCCGCTACATTCATGTCATGGCCAAGGACCCCGCGCTGAAGGTGCACTTCTACGGCAAGGAGGTCCGTCCCGGCCGCAAGATCGGGCACGTCAACGTCTCCGGGGACGACCCCGGGGACCTGCTCGAACGCGCCCGCGACGCCGCCGCCTACCTCAAGGGAGACCACCAGTGACCGAGACCGCCCCGACCGTCGGCATCGTCATGGGCAGCGACTCCGACTGGCCCGTCATGCAGGACGCCGCCGCGGTGCTGGACGAGTTCGGCGTCCCCTACGAGGCCGATGTCGTCTCCGCGCACCGCATGCCGCACGAGATGATCGCCTACGGCACCGAGGCGGCCGGCCGCGGGCTCACGGCGATCATCGCGGGCGCCGGGGGAGCGGCGCACCTGCCGGGGATGCTGGCCTCCGTGACCACGCTGCCGGTCATCGGCGTCCCGGTGCCGCTGCGCTACCTCGACGGCATGGACTCGCTGCTGTCCATCGTGCAGATGCCCGCCGGCGTGCCCGTGGCGACGGTCGCGGTCGGCGCGGCCCGCAACGCCGGCCTGCTGGCGGTGCGCATGCTCGCCGCCCACGACCCCGCGCTCAGCGAGCGCATGCGCGCCTTCCAGGAGGAGCTGCGCTCGCAGGCCCGCGCCAAGGGCGAGCGCCTGCGCGTTCAGGCCGCCGGCGGCTCCCCGTCGATGGGCTTCGGCCGGTAGCGGAGCAGGTCGCCGGGCTGGCAGCCGAGCGCGTCGCACAGCCGGACCAGGGTCGAGAACCGGATCGCCCTGGCCCGGCCGTTCTTCAGCACCGACAGGTTGACCACGGTGACCTCGACCCGGTGCGACAGCTCGGTGAGCGTCATCCCGCGTTCCCGCAGCAGGTCGTCGAGCCGCACCTCGATGTACCCCTCGTCCCCGGACGCAGGGGCGTCGCCGGTCATCAGATCGTCCCTTCGGCGTCCTCACGCAGGTCCACCCCGTGGCGCACGATCTCGGCGATCGCGAGCATGCCCAGGCCGGCCAGGACGACCCCGAACGGTACGTCGGCGGAGGCGTGGAACCCGCCGTCCCCCAGCACGAGCGAGGTCAGCGCGGCGCCCGCGCCCAGGTCCAGGACGCCCGTGCCCAGGCCGCCGAGCACGGCGAGCATGCCCAGGGCGCGCAACCGCCGCGCCACGCCGTGCGTGAAGGGGCCCTCGTGCCGGGCAGCGCGGATCGTGCGGTGCAGCAGGACCGCCCCGGCCAGCCAGAGGGCGACCGGGGTCGCGGCGAGGACCAGCCACAGTGCCGCCTGTGCGGGGGTGGGGTCGTTCACGACCACCTCGGTGGTCCCGTGCGGCTCGGTCCCCGGCGGCAGCGCGCCCGGAGCGGCGCGCAACTCCTCGGCGCCCAAGGGGATGGCGATCACGTGGTCCCGGAGCGGGGTCCCGATTCCGAGGACGGTGCCGATCCCGCTGATGAGCAGGAGCGCCAGGGCGGTCGCGAACGCGATGGCGGACAGCCGGACGATCCCGCCAAGGCGATCGAGCCAGGACGCCGCGCGCTGGTCCGCGGTCATGCGCACCTCCATGGACATATCGTTCATCGATAACATCGAAAAACGATAAATATCGATATTCGATATGTCAACCCGGAGGCGTACGGCACCCCCGGCACGCCGGTCCCGCCCCGAGGCGCCGGTTCGAGGCGGAGCGCCAGGGGTAGGTCTGCGTGCATGCGACGCCCGAACTTCCTGAGACCGTCCGGAAACGCCGCCGCGGGCGCGCCCCCGGCCGGGCAGAGCGCGGGGGGACCGGCGCCCGCCGGCGGGCCCGCCGACCCGGCAGGGGGCGTCGAGCGAGAACGCGCCGAGAGCCGGCGCGCGCTCGCGCGCGAGCACGGCTGGACCTACACCGAGCAGCACCAGCGCGCCATCAACGGCTGGCCGCGCACCGCCCTGCCGCCCGGGCCGCTGGGCCGCGTGCGCAACGAGGTCACCGGGCGGCACCGGGGCCGCCCCTTCCGCATGTTCGACTACGTGCGCGGCGAGGAGTCCGGCGACGCCCCCGCCACGACCCTCGTGGTCTACGCGATCGGGCTGCCGGTGCGGGTGCCCTACCTGTACGTGCAGGACCGGGCGGGAGGGGCGCGCGACCTCTACGCGGAGTGCCCGGACCGGAGGTTCGCGGTGGAGCTGCTCACCGACGGCGTGCGCGAGGACATGCGCCGGTTCGCGTTCACCGACCTGGTGCTCGACGGCGACGTCCTCATCTGCACGGGCGACCGCGGCGCCCCGCGCGAGGGGGAGCCGTTCCTCGACGCCCTCGCCGACGTCGTCGCCCAGGTTCCGGCCGACGTCTGGTCGCGGTGGGGCCGGCCCAAGACCCGGTGACTCCGGGACCGGCCGCTCGCGTGCCCGCGTCAGCCCAGCAGCCGGGGCCACTCGATCGCCGGGCAGTGGTCCATGACCATGGTCCGCCCGGCCGCCCGCACACGCTCCGCGGCGTCCGCGTCGACCACGCCGAGCTGGAACCACACCGTGGTGATGTCGTCCCGCGCCAGCGCCTCATCGGCGATGGCGCCGGCGTCCTCGGAGCGGCGGAAGACGTCGGCCACGTCCACCGGGAACGGGATCTCGGCGAGCGTCCGGTAGCCCGGCTCACCGTGGACCGTCGCCCCGCTCGGGTGGACGGGGACGACGCGCTTGCCCTTGGACCGGAGGAACCGGGCCACCCCGTAGGCGGGCCGGTCGGGGTTGTCGCCGAGCCCGACGACCGCCCACACCTCGCTCTCCCGCAGAACCCGCCGGATGTCCTCGTCGCTGATGTCGCTCATCCCCCCATTGTGCGCCTCCCATCGTCACGGCGAGCCGACGAGCGAGCGGAGGCGGCGCCGCCCCTGGCCGGAGGCCCCCTCGCGGGGCCGGTGGAGCCGAGCGAGGAGGCGAGCGTGACCAGGAAGTACGCACGCGCTGCTCCGACCCGGCGCGGCGGCGACGGTGCGCGGGACCGCTCCGACCCGGCTGCTAGGGGCGGCCGAGGGCGCGGTAGGTCCAGCCGCGGGCGCGCCAGTGCTCGGGGTCGAGGGCGTTGCGGCCGTCGACGATCTTGCGCTCGCGCACCATCTTCGCCAGCTCGTCGGGGTCGGCGTCGCGGAACTCCGCCCACTCGGTGAGCAGCAGGACGACCTCGGCGTCGCGCACGGCCTCCAGCATCGAGTGCGCGTACCCCAGATCGGGGTGGGCGCGCCTGGCGTTCTCCAGTGCTTCGGGGTCGTAGACCGTGACGGCCGCGCCGAGCGAGGAGATCGTGGAGGCGACGTCCAGCGCGGGCGAGTCGCGGATGTCGTCGGAGTTCGGCTTGAACGCCGCGCCCAGGACGGCGACCGTGCGCCCGGCGAAGCTGCCGCCGATCAGCCCGCGCGCGATGTCGATCGTGCGCGCCCGGCGGCGCTGGTTGATGGCGTCGACCTCGCGCAGGAACGACAGCGCGGGCTCGACGCCCAGTTCGTCGGCGCGCGCCATGAACGCCCGGATGTCCTTGGGCAGGCAGCCGCCGCCGAAGCCGAGTCCCGGCCCCAGGAACTTGCCGCCGATCCGGTCGTCGTAGGACAGCGCTTTGGCGAGCTTGATGACGTCGGCCCCCGCGACCTCCGACACCTCCGCCATGGCGTTGATGAAGGAGATCTTGGTGGCCAGGAACGCGTTGGCCGACACCTTCACCAGTTCGGCCGTCTGGAGGTCGGTGACCAGGAACGGGATGCCCTGCTCGATCTGCTGCCGGGACACCTCGCGCATGGCGGCCTCGACCCGCTGGGACCCGGGGGCGGCGCCGATGACGATCCGGTTGGGCCGCAGGGTGTCCTCCACCCCGAAGCCCTCGCGCAGGAACTCCGGGCTCCAGCCCAGCTCCACCTGGGCGCCCGCCGGCGCGAGATCGGCGATGCGGGCCGCCGCGACGGCCGCCGTCCCGACCGGGACGGTGGACTTGCCGATGACCACGGCCGGGCGGTCGAGCAGCGGGGCCAGGGCGTCGATCGCGGCGTTGACGTAGGTCAGGTCGGCCGCGTTGGAGTCGGCGCGCTGCGGGGTGCCGACACAGATGAAGTGCACGTCGGCGAACTCCGCGACCTCGCGGTAGTCGGTGGTGAAGCGCAGCCGGCCGTTGGCCAGGTTGCGGCTCAGTACCTCTTCCAGCCCAGGCTCATAGAAGGGGACCCGCCCCGAGGAGAGGCTGTCGATCTTGACCGTGTCGACGTCGAGGCCGAGCACCTCGAAGCCGAGTTCGGCCATGCACGCGGCATGTGTCGCGCCCAGGTACCCGGTACCGATGACCGAGATCTTGCTGCGCTGCTGTGCGACCAATGCTCGTCCGTCCTTCCTTGCTGCGCTGCCGCCGCCGACAGCATCGGCGCACGCCGCCCGCTGCCGCGGCCCCAGGGATGCTACCGGCGCGTCACGAAGACGGGAGGTAGATGTCCGCGATGCTGTACGGCCCCGGGTGGCGCGCGCCGCCGCGCTGCGCGACGAAGCCGTCTCCTGTGAAGATGTGTTTACCCGCTGCGTCTTCTATCGTGCGTCCCCCCGCACCGGGTTCGCTAACACCCGAAATGCCGCGATCGGCCCGCGGGACGCGCACGGACGCGGTGTGCCGGAGCACGCCGTGAGGGGAAGGACACGGCCCACCGGGCCGGGCTGGGTCCGCCGCCAAGAGTACCCAGGGGTGGCGGGAGGGACACGGCCCACCGGGCCGGGCTGGGTCCGCCGCCAAGAGTACCCAGGGGTGGCGGGAGGGACACGGCCCACCGGGCCGGGCTGGGTCCGCCGCCAAGAGTACCCAGGGGTGGCGGACCGCCGGTCCGGACCCGGGGTGTTCGGGCGCGCCGCGGCCCGCCGCCCGCGCATCGGGTGCGGGGCCCCGCGGGTCAGGGTTCGCGGCGCCCCGGGGCGCCGTCGCCGCGCCGCTGGGTCGGCAGTCTGCGGTGCCGCGGCTCGGTCCACGGCGGCTCACCGGCGGGTCGGCCGGGGCCGGTGTCGGCGTTCCACGCGCGGATCGGCGTCCCCTCGGCAGGGGTGTCCGGCGCCCCGTGCGCCGGGCCCTGCCGGGCGGCCGCCGGCGGGTCGTCGTCGAACCGGTGGGCGGGGGAGTAGGCGGCGTCGTCCTCCTCGGCGGCCGGGCCGGGGCGGTAGCGGGCGCGCCACCGGGACGGCGGCAGGGCGGACGCGAACAGCAGGCCGCCGACCAGGATGAACAGCGGCTCCCAGGGGAACCACGGTGTACCGGCGCCGGGCGGGTCCAGGTAGCCCGGCACCACGGGCACGGGCCACGGTGTGGCGTCGAGCACCCCCAGGGCGACCAGGGCGAGGCCGGGCACCGCCGCCGCCAGCGGCGACAGCCGGGATCCCGTGAGAAAGCCGATGACGACGGCGAGCACTCCGAGCGCGATCAGCGGCGCCACCGGGTCCGGCACGCGGGGGATGTCCTCGACGCCGATGCCGTAGACCGGCGGCCAGTGCGGCGCCCACGCGAGCCCGAGTCCGACCACGGGGGCGGCGGCGATGCCGAGGAGGAATCCGATCACGTGCCGTGAGCCGTTGGACATGGCGCGGTCTCCTCGTCGCCGGGCACTGCGCGGGGGGCTTCAACGCTAACCCGCGACGGCGCCGGAAGGCCAGGGGTCCCGGCCGCGAACGGTCCGGCGGCGGGGAGCGCCGCCGCCGCATCGGGCACGATGGGCGTCGACCCGGCGACGGAACGGCTCCGGGCGTCGCCCGCCTCGGACGCGTCGGCGGAGGAGACGGAGTTCCCGCGGGGGATCGGCAAGGTCGCCCGCCGTGAACTGGCGGGCCATGGCTACACCCGCTATGACCAGCTGACGCGTGTGACATCCGCGGAACTCCTCGCGATCCACGGGATCGGGCCCAAAGCGGTCCGCGTCCTCGGCGAGGAACTGGCGGCGCGGGGGCTGTCCTTCGCCGGCCCGTGATCCCTACCGCGGGCCGCGCCGTTGGAACTCCGCGGTGTCGCCGTCCGGCGCGGGCGGGACCGGCTCCCAGCCGCCGCCGGGATCGCGCTGGAACGGCGTGGTGGTCCGCTCGGGATCGGGGTCGCCCCGGTAGGACCCGCTCCGGCGGGCGCCCGCGTCGGCGGGCGGCGCCCCGCCCGGGGCCTCCGCGGTGTACGGGGCCGCGTCGGGGAGCGGCGGGGCATAGGGGCGCGGGGCGCGCGACCAGCGCGACGGGATCACCGACGACACCAGCAGCAGCGTGCCGATCGGGAGTGCGGCCATGAGTGCGGGACCGACCGGGTGGAACACCGACCCCGGGTCGATCCCGGTCGGCAGGACCGCGTCCAGCGACGCCCGGTCGACCACCGGCCACAGGCACAGGGTGAGCAGCAGCGCGCCCGGGACGAACGAGGTCAGCGGCGAGATCCGCGCGCCGGCGAAGAACCCGCAGAGCAGCCCGATGATCATGAGGACCCCCATGGCGGTGGTCACCACCGGGGCCGCGATGGAGCCGCCGCCGTCGGCGAGGGCCCCGTCGATCTCGCCCGCCGACCACGCGACGCCGATCCACAGCAGGGGTGCGACCGCCAACCCGGCCAGCAGCCCGATGAGATGCCGCAGCATGGTGCCTCCTGTCGTCCGTCGCTGTTGGTGTTGC
>NZ_JBHSFQ010000001.1:409471-423324 GCF_042653925.1 Nocardiopsis mangrovi | reverse complement strand
CGCTACCCGTGGGTGGGCCCGTTCACGCCGTGCCGCAGCATGGTGCCTCCTGTTGTCCGTCGCTGTTGGTGTTGCGCTACCCGTGGGTGGGCCCGTTCACGCCGTGCCGCAGCATGGTGCCTCCTGTTGTCCGTCGCTGTTGGTGTTGCGCTACCCGTGGGTGGGCCCGTTCACGCCGTGCCGCAGCATGGTGCCTCCTGTCGTCCGTCGCCGTCGGTGTCGCGCTACCCGCGGGTGCACCCGTCAGGCGGGGCATACCTGATCCCTGGCCGTGGAGGTCTCGGGCTCGCCGACGCCGCCGTCCGGTGAGGCGGACGGATCCGCGGCGGGGGCCGATCCGGATTCGACGCCGGTGTAGTTGAACCCGAGGACCACCTGGAGCTCGCTGCTCAGCGTGGGGTCCTCCTCCGTGGTGGCGCCGGGGACGGCGTCGGCGACCGCCTGCGCCGCGGCGGCGTCGCCGGGCCCGTAGCGGACCACGGTCTCCGGGACACTGCGGCTCGACCAGTCCTGGGCCTGGGCCGGCACCTGGAACCCTGCGGTGGTGAGGTCGCTGCGGGCCTGCGCGCCGATCCCCGGG
Source organism: Nocardiopsis mangrovi (assembly GCF_042653925.1). NCBI lineage: Bacteria > Bacillati > Actinomycetota > Actinomycetes > Streptosporangiales > Nocardiopsidaceae > Nocardiopsis > Nocardiopsis mangrovi. Next base: position 422,744 of record NZ_JBHSFQ010000001.1, on the reverse strand, counting down.
GTGCCCATGCCGTTGAACACCTGGAGCCGGATGTCCTGCGGGGCGACCTCCGCGGCCGGGTCCCCGCCGGAGGGGGCGTCGCCGGGGCCGCCCTCTCCGCCCGGCTCCTCATCGGCGCCGAGCGGCCGGTCCGCCGTGATGTCGGCGAACATCGCCCCCGCGGCGGCCTCGTCCCAGACGACGGCGACGTCGCCCCGCGGCGTCCAGAAGTCCATCTGCGCGATCGGGACCTGGGTGAACGAGACGTCGTCGAGCCCGATGGACCGCAGCTGCCCGCCGAGGCGGTTGATGGTGGCGGTGTCCAGCCCCTCGTCGACCGTGATGGAGCTCAGGGCGGAGTCGAGGAACGCCGCGAACTTCTGCGGGTCGCCGAGGGTGTCGGAGCTGAGCGCCTGGTCCAGCAGCGCCGCTATGACCTGCTGCTGGCGGTCGATGCGGTCCAGGTCGCCCTTCGTGGTCTGGCGGGTGCGCGCGAACGCCAGCGCCTCGCGGCCGTCGACCCGGTGCGTCCCCGCCGCCATGGACAGGTCCGCCTTGGGGTCCTCGATCGCTTGGGGCAGGCACACCTCGATCCCGCCCACCGCGTCGACGACGTCGACGAAGCCGGTGAAGTTCACCTCGACGTAGTGGTCGACGCGCACGTTGGTGGCCGATTCCACGGTCTGCACCGCGAGCTGCGGACCCCCGTAGGCATAGGCGGCGTTGATCTTGTCCTTGCCGTGGCCCGGGATGTCGACCCAGGAGTCGCGGGGGATGCCGACCACGGTGATCCGGTCGCGGGCGTCGTTGAGGTGGACGAGCATCATGGTGTCGGAGCGCTGGCCCGGTGTGTGGCCGACACCGAGCTCGTTCTGGGCGCCCCGGTCCATGCCGTCGCGCCCGTCGGAGCCGATCACCAGGATGTTGAGGGCCCCGCGGGCCCCGGGGGCGGGGCGGTCGCCGTCGAACAGCCCGCCGAACACGTCGAACCGGTTCATCTGGCCCGAAGCCCAGCCGGTGAGCGCCCACGCGGTCCCCGAGGCCAGGAGCACGATGACCGACAGGGCACCGGAGAGCAGCACGGCCGCCCGCTTGCGGCGGACGCGCCGGCCGGGCAGGGCGGCGACACCGCCGCGGTGCGCGGAGCCGGTGCGGGGGCCGGACGGGGTGCGCGGAGCCGGCGGGGCGGGCGGGGTGGGGGCGGAGCGCATGCGGCGGAACTCCGGGTCGCCGTCGGGCCGGTCCGGCCCCCGCCCGTCCCCTCCCGTGCGATCGCTCACTGGGTGCCTCCCCTGCTCATGATCGCCCCGGTGTCCCGGTCCCTAGACTCCTAGGTTGTCACCCGATCCACCGATGGGTCTCCCGATGTCGCTCCTCGGCGTGTTGCACCCGGTTGGACGTACGGCGGCGCCGGATGGTTCGCCACGGCCGCGAGAGCGGCCCCCGGGCGGTGGCCGTCCCGCCCGCGGCGCGCGTCCGTCCGGACCCGGCCGGAGGGTGCAGTAGCGTTGCCCCTGCACCCCAGCCAGCCCCTTGTCACCCCTTGGACCGCCCGTGACCACCTGGCCGCCCGTTTCGGTCGTGATGCCCATCTTGAACGAGGAGCGCCACCTCGCCGCAGCGGTGCGGCACGTGCTCGCCCAGGAGTACCCGGGTGAGCTGGAGGTGGTCCTCGCGGTGGGACCGTCCAAGGACCGCACCCGCGAGGTCGCCGACGGGCTCGCCGCCGCGGACCCGCGCGTCAAGGTCGTGGACAACCCCACCGGCCGCACCCCCGCCGCCCTCAACGCGGCCATCGGCGCATCCTCGCACGGCATCGTGGCCCGCATCGACGGCCACGCCATGATGCCGTCGGACTACCTGCGGGTGGCCGTGGAGACCCTGGAGCAGACCGGGGCCGACAACGTCGGCGGCATCATGGCCGCCGAGGGCGAGACCGACTGGGAGAAGGCCGTGGCCGCCGCCATGACCTCCAAGGTCGGGGTGGGCAACGCCCGCTTCCACACCGGGGGTGCGGGCGGTCCGGCCGACACCGTGTACCTCGGCGTGTTCCGGCGTTCCGCGCTCGACCGGGTCGAGGGCTACGACGAGGCGTTCCTGCGCGCACAGGACTGGGAGATGAACCACCGGATCCGCGCCACCGGAGGGGTGGTGTGGTTCCAGCCGCGCATGCGGGTCTCCTACCGCCCCCGGCCCAGCGTGGCGACGCTGGCCCGCCAGTACTTCCACTACGGCCGCTGGCGGCGCGTGGTCGCCCGGCAGCACAAGGGCACCATCAACCTGCGCTACCTGGCGCCGCCCGCGGCGGTGCTCGCCATCGCCGCCGGACTGCTGGCGGGCGCCGTGTTCTGGCCGGCGCTGCTGGTGCCCGCCGCCTACATCGCGGCGATCCTGGCGGCGTCGGTGCCGCTGGGCCGCGGCCTCACCCTGAAGGGCGGGCTGTGCGTCCCGGTGGCCCTGGCCACCATGCACATGGCGTGGGGCACCGGGTTCCTGACCAGCCCGCCCGGCCTGGGCGCCGATTCGCGGACCGCCCGCGCCAGCGACGCCGGCGCCCGCTGACGGATCAGCCCCGCTTGAGGGCGGCCACGGTGCCGGGGACGTCGTCGACCACGACGGCGTCGACCCCGGAGTCGGCGAACCGGGCGGCATCGACCGGGTCGGGGCACCAGCAGACCACTTCCAGGCCGGCGCGGTGGGCGGTGCCGACCGTGTAGTCCACCGAGCGGCGCCCCGGGCGCGGCGCGTCGCCGGTGAGCCCGAAGGAGCGGGCGTCGATCGCGACGATCGCGCAGCCCATCCCGGCCGCCCCCGCGACCGCCTGGTCCAGCGGGTTGCGGACGAACGGCATCCAGGCGGTCGGCACGCCGGGGGCGTCGCGGCCCACCGCCAGCACCACCGCGGGGTCGAAGGAGCACACGAAGACCCGGCGGCGCGCGGCCTCGCGGCGCAGCACCGGCAGCAGCAGCGCCGCCGTGCGCCGCGCCGGCGGATCGGTGGCGTCCTCCATCACGGTCTTGACGTCGACGTCCAGGCCGATGCGGGCGGGCAGGCCGTCGAGCGCCTCCTCCAGGGTGAGCAGGCCCTGGGCGGCGCACTCGCGCGCGGTCAGGTCCACGATCGCCCGGCCGTCGGGCAGGGCGGCGTCGTGGTTGACGACCAGGACGTCGTCGGCGCTGCGCCGGACGTCGACCTCGATCCACGACGCGCCGTCGCGGACGGCCGCGGCGTAGGAGGCGGCGGTGTTCTCGCGGTGCCCGCCGACGACGCCGCGCCCGGCGCCGCGGTGCCCGATGACCTCGGGCGCGGTGAAGACCCCCGTGCGCCGGCTCACCGGGCGCCGGCCCGCCGGCGCAGCAGCGACTCGGCGATCTCGATGTCGCCGGGGTGGGTGACCTTGATGTTGGACTCGGTGCCGGGGATGACGCGGACCTCTTCCTCGGGCAGGTAGCGCAGCACGACGCCGCAGTCGTCGGTGGCGACCAGGCCGGGGTCGGCCAGCGCGCGGGCATAGGCGCGGCGGATGACGCCGAGCCGGAACCCCTGCGGGGTCTGCATGCGGCGCAGCGAGTCCCGGGGCGGGACGTGCCGGATCACCTCGGCGCCGCCGCTGCCCCGGGTGACCTCCACCACGGTGTCGGCGGAGGGGACGGCCACGCCCACGGCGCCGGCCTCGCCCAGCGCGGCGACGCAGTCGGCGACGGTGCGGCGGTCCACCAGCGGGCGCACGGCGTCGTGCAGGAGCACGAGGTCGCCGTCGTCGCGGCCGGCGAGGGCGTCGAGCGCGGCCACCGAGGTCGCGGTGCGCGTGGCACCGCCCGCCAGCACCGCGGACACCTTGTGGTGGCCGCCCGCCGCGACGATCTCCGCCACCTCGCCCACGTGGTCGGCGACCATCAGCACGATCACGTCGTCGACCTCGGGGGCGGCGCAGAAGGCGGCGATCGAGTGCTCGATGACCGGCCGGCCGTCCAGCGCCAGCAGCTGCTTGGGCCGGGACCCGCCCATGCGCACCCCCACCCCGCCGGCCAGGACGGCCGCTGTCACGCGGGGGCGGGCGGGCCGGCCCGGAGCGGGGCCGGAGGGGGCCGGATCCAGGGACATGTCCACCAACTCTCCTCGGGTCGTCAACCGAGGCTAGCGGAACGAGGCACGTGTCCCCGGGGTGCGCGGCCGGACGGTACCACGCCCGGCCAACAATGAGGGAACAATAGGGCCCGATGGGGCCGGGCCCTCCGACGCACCGGTAATGTGAACGCCTGAACGGTCTCCCGGTCGGCGTATATGGCAGGATCGGGCCGCCGAGCCCAGGAGTGGTCTCCCCTCAATGAGCGTCCCGGCTCGTTCGATCTCCTGGTCAGCCGATCCCCAGAACCGTTGTCCACCGCCCGTCTTCGGCGGTTGCGGCGTCGCCATGGAACTCGCCCGCGGGCTGGTGCCCGGCCGGGGATGGCGCTCGGCCCGGACCGCGCGGCGCGCGCCGCCGGCGCGGTCGCGGAGGATTGAAACTTCACCCCGGAGGAGGTGGCGGTGGCGTCAAGGGCGCTGGCCGTCTGGCAGAACCGGAAGGTCGTCAGTCTTCTGGTCCGTCGTGACCTGAAGGTCAAATACCAGAAGTCGGTCCTCGGCTACGCGTGGTCCATGCTGGAACCGCTCGCCATGGCAGGGGTCTACTTCTTCGTCTTCGGACTCGTCTTCAACACCAACCGGGGTGTGCCCGGCGGTGACGACGCGCCGGGCGGCTACATGCTGTTCCTGATCTCCGGCCTGCTCCCGTGGCTGTGGTTCAGCGTGGCGCTGAACGAGGCGCCCAAGGCGCTCATCTCGCACGCCAAGCTCATCACCACGATGAAGGTGCCGCGGGAGATCTTCCCGGTGGCGGTGGTGTCGAGCAAGTTCGTCGACTACCTCTTCACCTGGCCGGTGCTGCTGATGTTCGTGTTCGCCCTGGGCGGACGCACCTCGGCGGGGGGACTGCTGCTGTGGCTGCCGCTGGCGCTGATCGTGCAGTTCGCGTTCTCCCTGGGTATCACCCTGCTGCTGGCGTCGGTCAACGTGCTGGTGCGCGACGTCGAGCGGGTGGTGCGTATCCTGAACCGGGTCCTGTTCTACGCGTCGGCGATCATCATCCCGTCGTCGCTGGTACTCGACTCGGAGACGTTCCCGGACTGGTTCAAGACGCTGTACCAGTTGAACCCGCTGCTGGGGATCTTCAAGATGCACCACGCGGTCTGGTACCCGGCCGACGCACCGAACGCATTTACCCTGGTGGCGTCGATCGGGGGGGCCGTCCTGACACTCGTCATCGGATACGCGACGTTCCGCCGACTGGAAACGTCCGTCCTGAAGGAGTTGTAATGGCGGAGCCGGTCATCGAGGCCAAGGGGCTCGGCATCAAGTTCGCGATGAACCGCCGGCGCAAGCGGAGCCTGCGCGAGATGTTCATCCACGGGACCAAGCGCGACCCCAACCCCACCGGGGCCGACTTCTGGCCGCTGCGCGACATCTCCTTCGAGATCGGCCAGGGCGAATGCGTGGGCATCGTCGGCAAGAACGGCACCGGCAAGTCCACCCTGCTGAAGATGATCGCGGGCGTCCTCATCCCCGATGAGGGCAGCGTCGAGGTCCGCGGCAAGGTGGCCCCGCTCCTGGAGCTGCGGGCGGGCTTCAACGACCAGCTCACCGGTCGCGAGAACGTCCAGCTGGTGGGTTCGCTGCACGGCATGACCCCGAAGATGATCGAGGAGAAGTTCGACGAGATCGTCGAGTTCGCCAACATCCGCGAGGGCTACATCGACATGCCGGTGCGGCACTACTCCAGCGGCATGAAGGTGCGGCTGGGGTTCGCGCTGATCTCCCAGCTCCAGCACCCCATCATGCTGGTCGACGAGGTGCTCGCGGTCGGCGACAAGGCGTTCAAGAAGAAGTGCTACGACGCCATCAAGCGGATGCTGGCCGACAACCGCACCATGGTGCTGGTGTCGCACAGCGAGTCCGACCTCAAGCGCTTCTGCAACCGCGGCCTCTACGTCCGCGACGGCGCGCTGGTCCTGGACGCCGACATCCAGAGCGCGCTGGACGCCTACAACGCCGACGTCAAGGCCGAGCAGGAGGCGAAGAAGCCCGCCGAGGGCAAGAAGCCCACCGGCGAGGACGGCAACGGCAAGGCCGCCTGACCCGTACCGCTTCCTCCCGCCCAGTCCGCCGTTCCGCAGCCCGGCCGCCCCGCGGCCGGGCTGCGGCGCGTCCGCCCCCCTTCCGGCGGCGCCGCCGACGCCATAGGGTCATTGGCGACCGGGCCGAGGGGCGGCAGGCGGCGGCCCACCGCCCCGGCTTCTCACCGGTCCGGTGTGTCGGTGGTTGCCGTGCGCGCCATCCTGGGTGAACGTTCAACACAGGGCGCGTGGGAGGGGCACGGCCGTGGCGGATGTCGGCGCACTCACCAATCGGTATGCCGGGCGATGGGCCCGGCCTGCGGTGGATTGGGCGCGGCGCCGCGGGGTCACCCCGGCGAGCCTCACCCGGGTGGCGCTCTTCCTGGCGGTGTCGGCCGCCGTGTGGTTCACCGAGGGCGGGCTGCGCGGCTCCCTCGTCGGATCGCTGCTGCTGGCCCTCATGCTGCTCACCGATACCGCCGCCGAACGGCTGCGCGCCGGCCGCACCCCCGATTCCCTCGACACCTGGCTGCGGGCGGTCTTCGCCCGGCTGCGGGAGTACACGGTCTACGCGGGGGTGGCCATCGGCGGCGCGCTGTCCGGGGTGCCCGACGCGTGGGCATGGGCGGCCGGGGCGCTCATCTCCCTGGCGCTGTTCGACACGGTCGTGGCAGCCCGCGCCGCCGCCGGAGCGGCGCCGCCCGGGACCGCAACGCCGCGCGGCCGTGCCGCCGGGTCACCGATCGACGCCGTCGACCCCGGCCGCCGCGACCGCACACCCAGCGACCCGTCGCTGACCGCCGAGCTGTTCGGCACCCCGGTCCCGGAGCCGCGCGCGGCCGGTCCCGGCGCCGGCGACCGCGTCGACCCGATCCGGATCCGCACCGTCCCCGAGAGCCGGATCAGCGCCGAATGGGAAGAGGGGCGGCTGCGCGCGATCCGCAGCGTGCGCGCCGGCCGGGAACAGGAGAGGGCCGCGGACGAGGCGCCGCGGCCCGCCGCCGACCGCGGCCGCGCGGGGGCTCCGGCGCCGTCGTGGGTGCGCACGGCGCTGTCCTTCCCCCAGGCCGGGCGCCTCGCCGTGGTGGCGTCGACGATAACGATTTGGGACGCCCGGGTGACGTTTATCGCACTGATCGTCGGTTGTGCCGTCGCGATCACCCGGGAGCTGACCGAGCAACCGGCCCGAGACGCCGCGAGGTAGAGCATGGGCGTGCCCCCGTCGGATCCCGATACGCACCGTCCTGACCTGCGTTTTCTCCGTGATGATGGTCACTTGAGTACTGGTTTGGGGAGGTTCGCGCCCGGGGCGCTCCCGCCGCTGCTGCCCGCGTTGGCCGGAGCCATGGTCACGGGGGTGCTCCTGGTGGCCGGGATCGGCCACGCGTCAGGCATTACCCTGTTCGCACCGGTTGCGGCCCTCCTGCTCTCGGGGGTGGCCTCTGGGCATCCGCATGACGGACGGTTTGATTGGATGGTCCCGCCGGTCCTCCGCGGAACCGAGTACCTTTACCTACTCGCGCTCGGCTACGGATCGGGCGTACCGGGCCCGCTGGTCTTCGTACTCTTGACAGCGGTCGTGCTCCACCACCGCGACTCCGTCCACCGGGCACGGTGCGGGACCCGCCCCCCCGGCTGGGCCGTCCGGGCGATGCTCGGATGGGACGGCCGGATGCTGCTCGTCGCCATCGGCGGTGCGCTGGGCTGGCTGCCGTTCACCTACGGTGTGCTCACCGGCCACCTCGTGGTCCTGCTCGTCTGGGAGACCACGGCGAGCTGGTCGGCGACCCCGGTCGCACCGTATGAGGACCCGCCGCGAAACGAACGGGGAGGCATGGACGCCTCCACGACCTAAGGAGGAAGGCGCCTACATGCTCGGGATGGTACTTGCCGCGGGAGCGGGCCGCCGACTGCGCCCGTACACCGACACCCTGCCCAAGGCACTGGTGCCGGTCGATGGTGACACCACCATCATGGACATCTCCCTGCACAACCTCGCCGAGGTCGGCCTGACCGACGTCGTCGTGGTCGTGGGATACCGCTCCGAAGCGGTCGAGGAGCGCAAGGAGGCCCTGGAGGCCCGCCACGGCGTCAAGCTCACCCTGGCCTATAACGACAAGGCCGAGGAGTGGAACAACGCCTACTCCCTGTGGACCGCCCGCGAGTACTTCGCCGAGGGCGTCCTGCTTGTCAACGGCGACACCGTCCACCCGGTCAGCGTCGAGGAAACGCTACTCGCCGCCCGGGGGCCGGAGCTGCTCCTCGCGGTGGACGACGCGAAAACCCTCGCGGACGAGGAGATGAAGGTGACCCTGGACGCCTCCGGGCACCTGGCCACCATCACCAAGCTCATGGACCCGGCCATCGCCGCGGGCGAGTACATCGGCGCCACCCTCATCGAGGGCGGCCTCGCCGACCGCCTCGCCGACGCGCTGAAGACCACCTGGGAGCGCGACCCCCAGTTGTACTACGAGGACGGCTACCAGGAGCTGGTGAACCGCGGCGGCAAGGTCGCGGTCGCCCCGATCGGCAAGGTCGACTGGGTCGAGGTGGACAACCACGACGACCTGAACCGCGCGCGGGAGATCGCATGCCGCTACTAGCCCGCATGCTCCCGTCCCCCCTGACGATCGACGTGCGGCGCGGCGCCATCGCCTCCCTGGGGTCGGTGCTCGCCGACCGGCGGATCGCCACCGAGGGCCGCATCGCCGTCGCGGTGGGCCCGGGACAGGGCGCCCAGATCGGGGCCGACCTCGACCTCCCCAACTGCGAGGTGTTCCGGGTCGAGGGCGGCAGCATCGACGTCGCGACGGAGCTGGGCAAGAAGCTGCGCTCCGGCGCCTATGAGGCCGTGGCCGGGATCGGCGGCGGCAAGACCATCGACGTCACCAAGTTCGCCGCCTCCATGGCGGGCATCCCCATGGTGGCGGTGGCCACCAACCTGGCCCACGACGGCATCGCGTCGCCGACCGCGTCGCTGGAGCACGAGAGCGGCAAGGGGTCCTACGGGGTCTCCATGCCGATCGCCGTGGTCATCGACGTGGACTACGTCCAGGCCGCCCCGCAGCGCCTGGTCCGGTCCGGGATCGGCGACGTCGTCAGCAACCTGTCGGCCATCGCCGACTGGGAGCTGGCGGGCCGCGAGCAGGGCGAGCCGGTCGACGGCATGGCCGTCACCTTCGCCCGGGTCGCGGCGGCGGCCGTGCTGCACCGCACCGACTCCGTGGAGTCCGAGGAGTTCCTGACCGTGCTGGCCGAGGCGCTGGTGCTGTCGGGCATGGCGATGTCGGTGGCCGGCTCCAGCCGCCCCGCGAGCGGGGCCTGCCACGAGATCCTGCACGCCATCACCCACCTCTACCCCGGCGTGAGCAACCACGGCGAGCTGGCCGGTGTGGGCGCCCTCTTCGCGTTCTTCCTGCGCAGCCGCCACCAGGGCGAGGGCGAGGCCACCATGCACGACATCCGCGCCTGCCTGCTCCGCCACGAGCTGCCCGTGGTCCCCGCCGAGATCGGCCTCGACGACGAGCAGTTCGCACGGGCCGTGGTCTACGCGCCCGAGACCCGCCCGGGCCGGTACACGGTCCTGGAGCACCTTGCCCTATCCGAGGACGAGATTCGGCGGAGCGTCGGTGAATATGTCAAGACCGTCGGTCGCTGAGGTCCGCGCGGGAGGCCAGCCCGAGGGCATCAAGGAGCGCGTCAACGAGGAGCACTGGGCCGGCCGCCTCTACATGCGCGACATCTCCCCCTATGTGAGCGCGGCGTTCATCCGCCTCGGCGTCGCGCCGAACCCCATCACCTACCTGATGATGGCGTTCGGCGTGCTGTCAGGGGTGGTCCTGGCGTTCGGCGACCTCTGGTCGGCGCTGCTCGCGCTCGTGCTGATCCAGATCTACCTGCTGCTGGACTGCTCCGACGGCGAGGTCGCCCGCTACACCGGCCGCACCAGCGTCGCGGGCATCTACCTCGACCGCATCGGCCACTACCTCTCCGAGATCGCCCTGCTGATCGGGCTCGGCATCCGCGCCCAGGGGGAGTTCGCGGCCGGCGGCTGGGTGATCGCGGGGATGGCCGCCGCCCTGGGCGCCGCTCTGATCAAGGTCGAGACCGACAACGTAGTGGTCGCCCGCGCCAAGGCCGGGCTGCCCGAGAAGGTCGCCGACTCGGCCATGCAGCCGCGCTCCGCGGGGCTGGGCCTGGCCCGCAAGGCCGCGTCGGCGCTGCGGTTCCACCGCGTCATCCAGGCCGTGGAGCTGTCCATCCTCGTGGCGGTCGTCGCGGTCGTCGACGCGTTCCGCGGCGACCTGCTCGCCACACAGGTGCTCATGGCCGTGTGCGTCGCGGTGGCGGCGCTGCAGACCGTGCTGCACCTGGTCAGTGTGCTGGCGTCGCGGCGGCTGGAGTAACCCCCATCACGGGGCGATTCCGCAGGTGGTGGGCGGTGCCGGTCCTTTCCGACGGGGGCCGCACCGCCGCCGCGCGGGGCAAGACCGCAGAACAGCGGCGGTGCCGGTCCCTTCCGACGGGGGCCGCACCGCTCCCCGGGCCGTGGCGTTCGCAAACGCGGGTTTATCCTTCCGTTAGCCTTGACATGCGATCGTCGACTCCCGTCCATCCCGTAGCCATGTCTGAACGGTGCTCATGACCAGTCCCGTATCCCCGGACCTGCCCGCGACCGAGCCGCAGGGCACGGACACCCGGCTCTCCGGCGCGACCGGCGACACCGGTGTCTCCGCGCACGCCGAGCATGCGGCCCTGAACGGCCCGCAGCGGATGAGGATCTCCTGCGTGCTGCTCACCATGGGCAACCGCCCCGCTGAGCTGCGCCGCGCCATCACCAGCGTGTTCGAGCAGGAGGACGCCGACGTCGAGGTCATCGTCGTGGGCAACGGCGCCGACCTTCCCGAGCTGCCCGACGGCGTCATCACGGTGCGGCTGCCCGAGAACGTCGGCATCCCCGAGGGGCGCAACCACGGGGTCAAGGCCGCCACCGGCGACATCATCCTGTTCCTGGACGACGACGGCTGGTACCGCTCGCGCGACCTCGCCCACCACGTCGCGGGCCGGTTCACCGGCGAACCCGCTCTGGGCGCGCTGTCCTTCCGCATCGCCGACCCCGACGGCGGACCCGACCAGCGCCGGCACGTGCCGCGGCTGCGCGTCGGCGACCCGCAGCGGTCCAGCCGGGTCACGACCTTCCTGGGCGGCGCGTGCGCGATCCGCCGCGAGGCCTTCGAAAAGGGCGGGGGGCTGCCCGGCGGGTTCTTCTACGCCCACGAGGAGACCGACCTCGCCTGGCGCATCCTCGACGCCGGGTACGACATCGAGTACGACGCCGACGCCGTCATGTACCACCCGGCCGTCGCGCCCACCCGGCACGCCGACTTCTTCCGGCTCAACGCCCGCAACCGGGTGTGGCTGGCGCGGCGCAACCTGCCGTGGCCGCTGGCGGTCGCCTACCTGGGCACGTGGGTGGGGATCACGCTGCTGCGCGAGCGGTCGGCCACCTCGCTGCGGGCCTGGTTCCAGGGCTTCCGCGAGGGCTGGCGCGAGGACTCCGGTCCCCGCGCGCCCATCTCGTGGCGCACCGCTTGGCGCATGACCCGCATGGGGCGCCCGCCGATCATCTGACCCGTCGGCTTCCACGCATGGCCCGGCCCGGGACCGCATTGAGCGGGTCCGGGCGGGTCCGGGCGGTTGGTTTCCGCGGTTGGGGAGCGTGCCGGGGGTCCGGGCCGCCTCACCGCTCCGATGTGGCGGGGCCGACCAGCGGGAACGGCCTGGGCGTGCGCTGCGGCGTCCCGGCGGGGCCCGTGGCCTGGTGCGGCAGTCGCACGCCGGCGCCCTCGGCCTGGCTGCCCTGCGCCGCCTGGACCCACTCCTCCAGCTGCTGGACGAACTGGACGGCCTGCGTGGGCCAGTGGAACTCCGACCGCGCGATGGCGTGCCCGGTGGTGGCCAGCCGGTTGCGCAGCGGCGGGTCCGAGCGCAGCCGTAGGACCGCGTCGGCCGCCGCGGCCGCGTCATTGTAGGGCACGACCAGGCCGGAGTCGCCCTCCGGGCGCCCGTTGACCAGCCGGGCCGCCACCGGGGTGGGCGAGGTGATGACGGGCAGCCCGTGGGCCATGTACTCGATCACCTTGGTCGGCATGGAGTGCCGGTAGTTCGGGGTGTCGTGGAGCAGGCTGATGCCGGCCAGCGCCCCGCTGACCATCCGCAGCGCCTGGTCGTTGGGGACGAACCCGTACCAGTGGACCGCCCCTTCCTGCTGGGCGGCGCGCAGCAGCGGCTTGGTCGCGCCGTCGGCGGCGCCGATGACCTCCACCTTCACACCGTGCGGCTGGAGGATCCGGCCCAGCTCGACCAGTTCGCGGGCGCCTCGGGCGGTGGAGAGGTGGCCGAGGTAGACCACGCGGTCGGTGCCGGGGCGGCGGGCCGGCCGCTCGGGGACGTAGGTGGTGTTGGGCACCACGGGGTGGCTGCGCTCGAACCGGTCGCGGTAGCCCTCTTCGGCCAGCAGCAGGTGCATGCGCCGTTCGGCGCGCCGCTCGAAGCCGCGCACGACCGGCCCGAGGGGCCGGCGCAGCGCCTTGGGCAGCCACGGCTTGGTGAGCAGTGCGGCGGCGGCGTCCTCGTGCACGTCCCAGATGGTCACGGGCCGGTTGCGGGGGAGCGCCAGCAGCAGCTCGGGGTCGTGGAAGAGCAGGACATCGGCCTGCGGGGCGTGCTCGGCCAGGGCGGCGCGTGCGGCGCGCAGCGCGCGCAGGCGCCGCCGGCCGGCCGCACGGGGCACGTCGACCACCGACAGCTCGGGCCACGGCGTCACGCCGCGCTCGCGGAAGGGTGCGACGTAGGTGACGGTGTGTCCGGCGTCGAGGAGGGCGCGAATCTGGCGGTGCAGGATGCGCGCGTCCTCGGGGTGGTGGACCACCGTCGCGACGAGAGCGTGCATGTGCAGTTTCACCCACTTCCGACTACTACGTCCCATGATGACCGAATGACGGCATATGGCCTGCACAGGACGCTAAATGCTTCCGGAAACATCAGGTGAATCAGCGAGTGACGCCGAGGGGTTCTCCCGGTGAATCCAGAGGTCGGATCGCCGGAATCCGGGCGAACGGGGAGCCCGCGCAGGCCCC